>NZ_JBZXVN010000017.1:252021-255140 GCF_058892305.1 Pelagimonas sp. | reverse complement strand
CGTCTAAACGAGGATGAGACATTCCTTGAAACCTATCGCCGCATTGGCATGCCGCCCTTCAAAGAGGCGCTGTATGGCGAAGAGGCAAACAAACGGTCCAAGGCAGCCTGATCCGATGACAAACACATCTGCCGGATTTCCCGGCCGCAACACCGGGGCGGTGCCCGATTGGGACGCCCTTAAGGAACGCGTAGAGGCCCTGAACGCCCGCTACCGCCATCACTCCGCAACAGCGGTGCTTGAAGGTGCCCTGCGCGACCCCGAAGCCGGACGCATCGCCATGGTGTCGTCCTTTGGGGCAGAAAGCGTCGCGCTTTTGCATTTGGTGGCGATGGTTGATCGGAAAACCCCGGTTTTGTTCATCGACACGCGTTTGTTGTTTGCCGAAACGCTGGTTTACCAACAGGAGCTTGCCGAACGGCTGCATCTGGAAAACCTGCAGATCATCCGGGCCAGTCAGGCCGTGCTAGACAAGCATGACCCGTATGGTGCCTTGAAACTTTCCGACCGGGATCGCTGTTGTGATCTTCGCAAGACCCAGCCATTGGAACAGGCGCTTGATGGGTTTGACGGTTGGATCACCGGTCGCAAGCGCTACCAAAGCGCGTCGCGCGCCAACCTCGAGTTCTTTGAGCTTGAAGAGGCGACAGGCCGGATCAAGGTCAATCCATTGGCCCATTGGGGCCCCGATGATGTGCGGGTTTACATGGAAGAAAACCGCCTTCCCAAACACCCGCTGGTGGCCCAAGGCTATCCCAGCATTGGCTGCCTGCCTTGCACAAGCAAGGTCAAGCCCGGCGAAGACCCCCGAGCGGGTCGCTGGCGCGGCGAAGAGAAAGAAGAGTGCGGCATTCATTTTGTGGATGGCCGCGCAATACGCCCCGGCACAACCGCCGAAGGTGAGACACAAGGAGAAACGGCATGAGCGTTATCGTGACCGACAGCGGCTTTGCCGCAGATGACTGGACCGGCGCATTTGACGGTGAAACCGCGATTGATCTGGCGTCTGACGTCGATGCCAGCACCGTGGCCTTTGACAACGCCGAGATCATCCGCGTCGATTTCCCAAGCTTTGCTGATGGCCGTGGGTTTACCATTGCCCGCCTGTTGCGGCTGCGCGGTTACACGGGTCGGTTGCGCGCCAAGGGCCATGTGATCAACGAACAATACGCCATGGCGCGGCGCAGCGGTTTTGATGAGGTTGAGATCAACGATGATCTGGCCGCCCGTCAGCCAGAAGACCATTGGACCGCCCGCGCCAATTGGCAAGAGCATGATTATCAGGCGCGGATGCGCGGTTAATCCCCCAATAGGTTGAGCAATAAAGCCGCTGCCGGTCATTTCGAACGGGCAGCGGCGTCGCGCGCGTTTCGTTTCAGACCGAGAGACGGTGTTTCGATTTCGCTAGACCTGACATATATCAAAGCTAAATCTGAATTACCGGTTTTATAAACCGGCAAAGGAATCATGACAGAGATGACCGCAGTGACAGACGCCCCCGTCAAAGAAGCCAAAAAGCCGGCGATGCCGGATGCGCAAACCGTAACCGAAGTCAAACATTACACGGACCGTTTGTTTTCGTTCCGCTGCACCCGCCCCGCCTCGATGCGGTTCCGTTCGGGTGAATTTGTGATGATTGGCCTGATGGCGATGAACGAAAAGACCGGCAAGGAAAAGCCGCTTTTACGTGCCTATTCGATTGCGTCGCCAAGCTGGGACGAAGAGCTGGAGTTTTATTCGATCAAGGTCCAGGACGGCCCGCTAACGTCGCGCTTGCAACACATCAAGGTGGGCGATGAGATCATCCTGCGTCCCAAACCGGTTGGGACATTGGTGCATGACGCGCTCTTGCCGGGCAAACGGATTTGGTTCTTTGCCACCGGCACCGGGTTTGCGCCCTTTGCGTCGCTCCTGCGCGAACCGCAGACCTATGAAGATTACGATGAGGTCATCATCACCCACACCTGCCGCGAAGTGGGCGAGCTAACCTATGGCCGTGATCTGATCGAAGATCTGAAAACCGACGAATTGCTTAACGAAGTGATCGGCGAAGGTTTCTGGAAGAAGATCAAATACTATCCGACCACCACCCGCGAAGAGAGCCCCAAGATGGGCCGTATCACCGATCTGATGCGCTCAGGCGAAGCTTTCAAGGATTTGGGTGTTGCGCCGCTAAACGCCGAAACCGATCGCGCGATGATCTGTGGCAATCTGGCCTTCAACCTCGAACTCAAAGAGATGTTCGAAGAGTATGGCCTTGAAGAAGGGGCAAATTCGGACCCCAAACATTACGTCGTTGAAAAGGCGTTTTTGGACTAAAACCGGTTTTTTGGGCCGATTTCGGCCCGCTTAACCCGATATGCACTTCTTTCTGGCCTCTTTGCTCCAACGTAAACTTGGAGGCCAGAATGGACACCACCCCACATAAAACGCCAGCCCCACCAGAGACGCCGCCGAACAATGCGTCGAGCGCGTTTTCAGCGATCAAAGCAAAGCGGTTGCAGATTGATCATCTTCTGACCCGCTATGACATCCGACGCATTTCCCCGATTGAAATTGACTGCCTCGTTGAGGATATGGCGAAAGCTGGCCAACCGGTGAATGCCGAGTTGCTCATGCTTGCCAGCTTTGGGAAAAGCTTTTTGGATCATTTGGCACAGATGACCGGCCAACCCTACAACGCCTCAACTCAGGTCAATCTGATTGACGTTGCGCAAGCTCAGCGTGATGTAGCGGCTCGGGCGGAGGCACATTTAGAAGATTGGGATCAGTTCCTGACCTTTTTGCATGTATTGGAAGAGCGATCTGATAGTTTGCTAAACGCGGGCCCCGCTTAACCGAGACCCAGAGCAAAAAAAGGCCGCGAGGAATCCCCGCGGCCTTTGTTGTCGAAAAGCTGTTGGCTTAGAGGCCAAGCGCGCCTTTGAGCTGATCCAAAATGCCCGCAAGCCCATCTGGGTTGCTTTTGGCCTGCTCCAGCAATGCTTTGGCACCGGTTTTGGCGACCAGGTTCAGATCAGATCCGTCGATATACTCGCCGACCTTATCATAATCAAAGCCATCCACGGTTAGCAGATCAGCAATACCCGGCGTGGTCGCAGCTTCGGCAGCTGTATCAG